>NZ_CM178732.1:0-12500 GCF_058681155.1 Caulobacter sp. FV1ye13L | reverse complement strand
TACTGGAGGACCGAACCGGTGAATGTTGAAAAATTCTCGGATGACTTGTGGATAGGGGTGAAAGGCCAATCAAACCTGGACATAGCTGGTTCTCCGCGAAAACTATTTAGGTAGTGCCTCGGACGTATTCCTTGGGGGGTAGAGCACTGAATGGATGCGGGGGGAGCGATCTCTACCAATTCTAATCAAACTCCGAATACCCAAGAGAACTATCCGGGAGACACACGGCGGGTGCTAACGTCCGTCGTGAAAAGGGAAACAACCCTAACCATCATCTAAGGCCCCCAAGTTCTGGCTAAGTGGGAAACGATGTGGGTTTGCTTTGACAACCAGGATGTTGGCTTAGAAGCAGCCATCATTTAAAGAAAGCGTAACAGCTCACTGGTCAAGCGAACCTGCGCGGAAAATGTAACGGGGCTCAAGCCAGACGCCGAAGGTATGGGTGTGCAGTTTACTGCACGCGGTAGCGGAGCGTTCCGTAAGCCGTTGAAGGTGAGGCGTGAGCCTTGCTGGAGGTATCGGAAGTGAGAATGCTGACATGAGTAGCGATAAAGAGTGTGAGAGACACTCTCGCCGAAAGCCCAAGGGTTCCTGCGTAAAGCTAATCTGCGCAGGGTTAGTCGGCCCCTAAGGCGAGGCCGAAAGGCGTAGTCGATGGGAATCAGGTGAATATTCCTGAACCAGTTGGAAGTGACGGATCTGGTAAATTGTCTGGGCTTATTGGATTGTTCTGGGCAGTGAACAGGTCCCTGGAAATAACTCCAACGGAGACCGTACCCGAAACCGACACAGGTGGGCAGGTAGAGTATACCAAGGCGCTTGAGAGAACCATGCTGAAGGAACTCGGCAAATTGCACGCGTAACTTCGGGATAAGCGTGACTCTGCTTTGGGCAACCAGAGTAGAGTGGCACAGGCCAGGGGGTAGCGACTGTTTATCAAAAACACAGGGCTCTGCGAAGCCGTAAGGCGACGTATAGGGTCTGACGCCTGCCCGGTGCCTGAAGGTTAAAGGGAGTTGTGCAAGCAGCGAACTGAAGCCCAGGTAAACGGCGGCCGTAACTATAACGGTCCTAAGGTAGCGAAATTCCTTGTCGGGTAAGTTCCGACCTGCACGAATGGCGTAACGACTTCCCCACTGTCTCCAGCATGGGCTCAGCGAAATTGAATTCCCCGTGAAGATGCGGGGTTCCCGCGGTCAGACGGAAAGACCCTATGAACCTTTACTGCAGCTTCGCCTTGGCGTTAGCAACAACATGTGTAGGATAGGTGGGAGGCTATGAAACCGGGGCGCCAGTCTCGGTGGAGCCATCCTTGAAATACCACCCTTATTGTTGTTGACGTCTAACCGCGGCCCGTTATCCGGGTCCGGGACATGGCGTGGCGGGCAGTTTGACTGGGGCGGTCGCCTCCCAAAGTGTAACGGAGGCGCGCGATGGTGGGCTCAGACCGGTCGGAAATCGGTCGTCGAGTGCAATGGCATAAGCCCGCCTGACTGCGAGACTGACAAGTCGAGCAGAGACGAAAGTCGGCCATAGTGATCCGGTGGTCCTGCGTGGAAGGGCCATCGCTCAACGAATAAAAGGTACTCTAGGGATAACAGGCTGATTTTGCCCAAGAGTCCATATCGACGGCAAAGTTTGGCACCTCGATGTCGGCTCATCACATCCTGGGGCTGGAGCAGGTCCCAAGGGTTCGGCTGTTCGCCGATTAAAGTGGTACGTGAGCTGGGTTCAGAACGTCGTGAGACAGTTTGGTCCCTATCTGCCGTGGGTGTACGAGACTTGAGAGGATCTGTCCCTAGTACGAGAGGACCGGGATGGACACACCTCTGGTGGACCTGTCATGGCGCCAGCTGTGCAGCAGGGTAGCTAAGTGTGGACTAGATAACCGCTGAAAGCATCTAAGCGGGAAACTAACCTCAAAACAAGGTCTCGCTGAGAGCCGTGGAAGACCACCACGTTGATAGGCCAGGTGTGGAAGCGCTGTGAGGCGTGTAGCTTACTGGTACTAATAGCTCGATAGGCTTGATCGTTCTTCAGCCAAACCTATGCAAATGCTCTTTGTAGAGCTCAGACATACGATGTCTTCTTCGACTTGATATAACCAGAACGCCTCAAAACGTTCTGCACGCATCCTTTTTGCTGACCTGGTGGCTATGCCGGGGGTTCCCCACCCGATCCCATTCCGAACTCGGTCGTTAAGTCCCCCTGGGCCAATGGTACTTCGTCTCAAGGCGCGGGAGAGTAGGTCGCCGCCAGGTCCGCTAAAAGGATGCCAATCAAGTCGTACTTCAAAGTCCCCCTACCTCACGATCACCAACTACCAACTTCGCCGCGGGGTGGAGCAGCCCGGTAGCTCGTCAGGCTCATAACCTGAAGGTCACAGGTTCAAATCCTGTCCCCGCACCCAAGATCTAGCCTATTTTTATGTTGAACGCCGTTGTCGCACGGCGTCGCCACTGGGCCGTTTGGCGCCGGCCTGGCCGAAACACCTCCTCACAAGCGAATTTTTCTTGATTCTGGCCGGGCTCTCCGCAGAATCTTCGCTGAAAGCCCATGGCGCGATCTGTTGATTTGAGTCATGAGAAGCTATCGAGGCGTGGGTCGGCAACTGGTCCGCGAAATAGGTTTTTGAGGATAAGATGGCGAACGGTGTCGTTAAGTGGTTCAACCCGGCCAAGGGCTTTGGCTTCATTCAGCCTGAAAACGGCGGCGAAGACGTGTTTGTCCACGTTGCTGCGGTTGAACGGTCGGGCCTTTCGGGCCTGAACGAAGGCGACCAGGTCGCCTATGAACTTGAAGAAGATCGCCGCTCGGGCAAGACCTCGGCCGGCAATCTGCGCGTAACCGGCCAGGGCGCAGCCCCTTCGGCGCCGCGTCGCCCGCCCGCGCGTGGCTTTGACTCGCCCCGCGGTGGCTATGATGCGCCGCGCGGCGGTGGCTATGACGCACCCCGTGGCGGCGGTTACGGCGGCGGCGCACCCAGCGGTGGCGGCGAAGCCGGCACCGGCGTCGTGAAGTGGTTCAACACCACCAAGGGCTTTGGTTTCATCCAGCCCGACAACGGTGGCGGCGACATCTTCGTGCACATCTCGGCTGTGGAACGGGCCGGTCTGCGCGGCCTGAACGAAGGCCAGCAAGTCGGTTACGAACTGGAACAGGACCGCCGCTCGGGCAAGACCTCGGCCGGCAACCTGCGCATCCTCTAGGGATTCTAGAGCGCGAGTAGGCGTGTGAGACGCGTCCACTCGTCCTTTCGGTTTGAAGATTAGGCCCCGCGTGAAGTCGCTTCCGTCCCTAGGACGGCGATCGACTTCGCGCGGGGCCTTTCTGCGTCTTGATTTCAGGCCTGGATGGCCCGCTCGCCGGCCGCCTGATTGACCGCCAGGGCCGTCAGATTGACGATGCCGCGCGCGGTGACGCTGGGCGTCAGCACATGCAGCGGCTGGCTCATGCCCAGCAGGACGGGCCCAACCAGCAGGCCTTCGGTGGCGGCGCTGAGCAGGGTCAGGCTGATATTGGCCGCGTCGAGCGTGGGCATGACCAGCAGATTGGCCGAGCCCTTCAAGGCGCTGTCATGCACCAGCCTGTCGCGCAAGGCCTGGGAGAGGGCGGCGTCGGCGTGCATTTCGCCGTCGACCTCAAGCTCGGGCGCCCTTTCGCGCACAATGGCCAGGGCGTCACGCATCTTGCGGGCGGTCGGCGAGTTCGACGCGCCAAAGCTGGAGTGCGACAGCAAGGCCGCCTTGGGCGTCAGGCCGAAGCGCCGCACGGACTCGGCCGCCAGCAGCGTCATTTCGGCGACCTGCTCGGCGGTCGGGTCGACGTTCACGTGGGTGTCGCAGAAGAACAGCGTGCCGTTGTCGAGGATCAGGGCCGACAGGGCGTAGATCCGGTCGACATCCTCGCGCTTGGGAATGATCGGCAGCACATAGGTCATGTGCTGCCACCAGTCGCCGGAACCGCCCACCAGGGCGGCGTCCACATGGCCGGCCTGCAGCAGCATGGAGGCCGACACCGTTCGGCGAGTGGTGACCCGGCGCTCGGCGGCCAAAGGCGGGATGCCTCGGCGGCTGACGAGGCTCCGATAGCGATCGACCAGCGGCGCGAACAGCGCGGTGTCGGCGGCGGGGTCGAGGATCTCGACGCGGTTATCGAAGTCCAGGCGCAGCCCCATTTCAGCGGCCTTGGCGATGATGGTCTCGCGCCGGCCGATCAACACCGGCTTGGCCAGGCCTTCGTCGAGGACGGTCTGGACAGCGCGCAGCACGCGCTCGTCCTCGCCCTCGGCATAGGCCACGCGAATGCCTCCCGTCTCGGCGCAGGCTTTGGTCGCCTTGCGCGCCCGCTCGAACAGCGGACGCATCAGTTGGCCCGAGCGATAGACGAACAACTCCAGTTCCTGGCGATAGGCGTCGAAATCGGCGATTGGCCGGGTGGCGACGCCGCTGTCCATGGCCGCGCGAGCCACGGCCGGGGCGATCTGCAGGATCAGGCGCGGATCGAAGGGCTTGGGGATGATGTATTGCGCGCCGAACATCGGGGCGACGCCGCCATAGGCGCTGGCCACCACTTCCGAGGCTTCGGCCCGGGCCAGTTCGGCGATGGCCTCAACGGCCGCTACCTTCATGGCTTCGTTGATTTCCGAAGCGCCGACGTCCAGCGCGCCCCGGAAGATGAACGGGAAGCACAGGACGTTGTTGACCTGGTTGGGATAGTCGCTGCGGCCGGTCGCCATGATCGCGTCAGGACGGGCTGCGGTCACCAGTTCGGGCAGGATTTCCGGCTCGGGATTGGCCATGGCCAGGATCAGCGGATTGGGCGCCAGCAGCGGCAACCATTCTGCCTTGAAAACACGTGGCGCCGAAAGACCCAGGAAGATGTCGGCGCCGGCCAGCACTTCCGACAGAGCGCGGGCGTCGGTCTGGCGCGCATAGCGAGCCATGTTGTCGAGCATGTCGTCGTCGCGACCGGCGTAAACGACGCCCTTGATGTCGGTCAGGGTCACATTGTCGACCGGCAGGCCCATTGACACCAGCAGGTCGACGCAGGCCAGGGCCGCTGCGCCAGCGCCGGAGGTGACCAGCTTGACGTCGGTCAGGGACTTGCCCTGGACCAGCAGGGCGTTGCGAACGGCGGCGGCGCAGACGATGGCGGTGCCATGCTGGTCGTCGTGGAACACCGGGATCTTCATCCGCTCGCGCAGCTTGCGCTCGATGATGAAGCACTCGGGGGCCTTGATGTCCTCCAGATTGATGCCGCCGAAGGTGGGCTCCAAGGCCGCGACAACCTCGATGAACCTGTCGGGATCCTCGGCGTCGACCTCGATGTCGAACACGTCGATGCCGGCGAACTTCTTGAACAGAACTGCCTTGCCTTCCATCACCGGCTTGGACGCCAGCGGGCCGATATTGCCCAGGCCCAGCACAGCGGTGCCGTTGGAGATCACGGCCACCAGATTGCCGCGGGCGGTGTAGTCGCGGGCCTTGTCGGGATCGGCTGCGATGGCTTCGCAGGGCGCTGCGACGCCGGGCGAATAGGCCAGGCCGAGATCGCGCTGGGTTGCCATGCGCTTGGTGGCTTCAATCGCCAGTTTTCCGGGACGCGGCAGACGGTGATAGTCCAGAGCGGCTTTGCGGAAATCCTCGTCCATGGACTGGTCCTCTTTGGCGTCTGCGCAGGCATCTTGGCGCGATCCGTCTGGCTCGCGGATCGTCGAGCCTAGCTACCGGGGATAACGGGGCATTGCCAACCCTATGCGCCAGATAGGGATATTTTTTATGGTAGCGGTCACATCTGCATAGCCGAATCCGAACTCCCGTAAGTAATAAATCTATTATATAGTGCTCGCCTTGCGGGCGCCTGCCGCCGCGTTCGACAGCGTCGGGCGCAGGCAGGATCCCTTGCAGCGCATGGCTCTGGACAGGGCGCGCGGGCGGGCCGAGCATTGGCCGGTTGAGCTTGAAAGGGCAGGGCATGAGCGGACTGACGACCCATATCCTCGATCAGGCGACGGGGCAGCCGGCGGCCGAGGTTCTGGTGCGTGTGTCGCGCCGCGAGGGCGATGGTCTGGTCCTGCTCTCGGAAATCCGCACAGACGCCGACGGCCGTGCGCGGCTGATCGCCGGAGAAGACCTCGCCGTCGGCGGCTATCGTCTGGAGTTCTCGATCGGCGCGTATTTCAAGGCGACCGGCGCGGCCGTGACCGACCCGCCCTTTCTCGACGTCGTGGTCATCGACTTTGCGGTGTCGAACATCGGGCAACACTGGCACGTGCCGTTGCTGGTCTCGCCCTACGGCTATTCCACCTATCGGGGCAGCTGATGCCCCCGGCGCAAAATTCGAACAACACGATCCGCTTCCTTCTCGATGGTCAGGTGCAAGAGGTGCGCGGCGCCGATCCGACCCGCACCTTGCTGGAGCACCTGCGCGGCGATCGGCGGCGCACGGGGACCAAGGAAGGCTGCGCCGAGGGGGATTGCGGCTCCTGCACGGTGCTGGTGGGCGAGGCCGATGGCGATGGTGTCGCCTGGCGCGCGGTGAACAGCTGCATCCAGTTCCTGCCCATGCTGCACGGCAAGGCTCTGATGACCGTGGAGAGTCTGTCAAAGGATGGCGCCTTGCATCCTGTGCAGCAGGCCATGGTCGACAGGCATGGCTCGCAATGCGGCTTCTGCACGCCAGGCATCGTGATGTCGCTGTACGCCAAGGCCGTGGCAGCCAAGGGAACTGACGCGCCGTCGGCCGAGATGCTGGCGGGTAACCTGTGCCGCTGCACCGGCTATGGTCCGATCATTGAGGTCGCCAAGGATGTCGAAGCCGAGGCCGCGCCCGATGTGGCGGCGGATCTGGCGACCTTGGACGACGGGGCGATGCTGGACCTGTCGCACGACGATCCCGTGCAGGGCGTCACGCGCCGCTGGCTGGCGCCCAGGTCGCTTAACCAGTTGGCCCAAGCCTTCGTCGAGCATCCACACGCCACGATCGTGGCCGGCGCGACAGATGTGGGCCTGTGGGTCACCAAGCAGCGCAGGCCGTTGGAGTTCTTGATCGACATCGGCCAGGTCGCCGAACTGGCGCGGATCGAGCCGCGCGAGGGTGGCGTCTGGATCGGCGCGGGGGTTCGCTATGTCGACGCCATGGAGACGCTTGACGGGCTCTATCCCGAACTTGGCGCCATGTTGCGACGGCTGGGTTCGACCCAGGTGCGCAACAGCGGCACCATCGGCGGCAACATCGCCAATGGCTCGCCGATCGGCGACATGCCGCCGGCCTTGATCGCGGCCGGGGCGACCCTGGTGCTGAACCGGGGCGGTGAGCGGCGCCAGATGCCGCTGGAAGCCTTCTTCCTCGACTATGGCAAGCAGGACCGGCGGCCCGGCGAGTTCGTCGAGGCGGTGATCGTGCCGACGCCGAAGCCCGACCTGATTTTCAAGGTTTTCAAGCTCTCCAAGCGGTTCGATCAGGACATTTCGGCGGTCTGCGGCGCTTTCGCGCTGACGATCGACGGCGGTATCGTGAGCTCGGCGCGGATCGCCTTTGGCGGCATGGCGGGTACGCCCAAGCGGGCGACAGCGTGCGAGGCGGCTCTGATCGGCCAGCCGTGGGCCGAGGCCACGATCGAAGCAGCCATGACCGCTATCGACGCAGACTATACCCCGCTCAGCGATATGCGGGCCTCGGCCGCCTATCGGTCGCTGACGGCCCGCAACATGCTGCGCAAGGTGTTCATCGAGACCACCTCTCCAGGCCTTGTCACCCGGGTCGAACCGGAGAGCGCTCATGGCTGACTCCTCTGCGCCTGTGGCGATCGACGCCTTTCAGGGCGTTCACGCCTCGCTGCCGCACGACAGCGCGACGCGCCACGTGGCGGGCTCGGCCGTCTATATCGATGACATGCCCGAGCCGGCGGGGATGCTGCACGTCCATTTCGGGCTCAGCACCAGGGCTCACGCTCACATCACGGCGATGGACCTGTCGGCCGTGCGCGCCGCGCCGGGCGTGGTGCTGGTGCTGACCGCCGCCGACATTCCCGGCGAGAACGACGTCAGCCCCGTGATCCACGACGACAAGCTGTTCGCCACCGACATCGTGACCTATGTCGGCCAGAGCCTGTTCGCGGTGGCCGCCACCTCGATCGCGGCCGCCCGCGCCGCCGCCGCGAAGGCGGTGATCGCCTATGCCGATCTGCCGGCCGCCATCGACATCAAGGCCGCCCGCGCCGCCGACTTGAAGATCGAGAACAGCCAGCGCATGGCGCGGGGCGACGCGGCTGCGGCGCTGGCGGCTTCGCCCCGACGGCTGCAAGGCCAGTTCGCCATCGGGGGGCAGGACCACTTCTATCTTGAGGGGCAGGTCGCGCTGGCGATTCCGGGCGAGGGCGGCGATGTCCATGTCTGGTCGTCCACCCAGCATCCCAGTGAAGTGCAGCATCTGGTGGCCCGCGTGCTGGACCGTCCGCACAGCTGCGTGACCATCGAGGTGCGCCGGATGGGCGGCGGGTTCGGCGGCAAGGAGACGCAAGCCTCGCTGTTCGCCGCTGGCGCCGCTCTGGTGGCGGTCAAGACCGGCCGCGCCGCCAAGTGCCGGCCCGATCGCGACGAGGACATGGTCATGACCGGCAAGCGGCATGACTTCGAGGTCGGCTATGACGTCGGCTTTGACGACGAGGGCCGTCTGACCGGCGTCGCCCTGGAACTGGCCTCGCGCTGTGGGGCCACCACCGACCTGTCGATGGCCATCAACGACCGGGCGATGTTCCACGCCGACAACTGCTATTTCCTGCCGGCGGTGGAGATCCTGTCGCATCGCTTCCGCACCCATACGGTGTCCAACACCGCCTTCCGGGGCTTTGGCGGACCGCAGGGCATGATCGCCATCGAGCGCGTGATGGACGCTGTCGCCCAGGCCACGGGTCTCGACCCTCTGGAGGTGCGCCGGCGCAATCTCTACGGCGAGCCCGGCCGCGACCTGACGCCCTATCACCAGACCGTCGAGGACAATGTCGCGCCGCAGCTGCTGGCCGAGCTCGCCGCCTCCTGCGACTACGAGGCCCGACAGCGCGAGATCGACGCGTTCAACGCGGCCAGCCCGATCCTGAAAAAGGGCCTGGCCCTGACGCCGGTGAAGTTCGGCATCTCGTTCACGACCACCCACCTCAACCAGGCCGGCGCCCTGATCCACCTCTATGCCGACGGCTCGATCCTGCTGAACCATGGCGGCACCGAGATGGGGCAGGGACTGTTCACCAAGGTCGCCCAGATCGTCGCCGAGGCCTTCCAGGTCGACGTCTCGCGGGTCAAGGCCACCGCGACCGTCACCGACAAGGTGCCCAACACCTCGGCCACGGCGGCTTCGTCGGGCACCGACCTGAACGGCATGGCGGCGCTGAATGCGGCCAACACCATCAAGGCCCGGCTGATCGCGTTCGCCGCGAACAAGTGGGGCTGCGCCGAGGCCGAGGTCGCCTTCAAGCCGCAGGGGCTGAAGGCCGGCGAGACGCTGGTCCCGTTCAGCGACCTGTGCCGTCAAGCCTATCTGGCCCGGGTGTCGCTGTCCTCGACCGGCTTCTACGCCACGCCCAAGATCCACTACGACCGCGCCACCCATAGCGGCCGGCCGTTCTACTATTTCGCCTATGGCGCGGCCTGCAGCGAGGTGATCATCGACACCCTGAGCGGCGAGATGAAGGTGACCCGGGCCGACATCCTGCACGACGTGGGCCGGTCGCTGAACCCGGCCATCGACCTGGGCCAGATCGAGGGCGGCTTCATCCAGGGCATGGGCTGGCTGACCACCGAGGAGCTGGTGTTCGACGACCAGGGCCGCCTGCGCACCCACGCCCCCTCGACCTACAAGATCCCGACCATCGGCGACCGTCCGGCCCATCTGGACGTCAAGCTCTGGGCAGCCGGGCGCAATGTCGAGGCCACGGTCCACCGCTCCAAGGCCGTGGGCGAGCCGCCGCTGATGCTGGCGATCTCGGTGTTCAGCGCCATCACCCGGGCGGTGGCCAGTGTGGCCGATCACAAGGTGATGCCGCGTCTGGATGCGCCGGCGACGCCGGAGGCGATCCTGATGGCGGTCGAGGACGTGAAGCGGCGAGCGGCGTCATGAGCAACTGGGCCCGCGCCGCCCTGGCGCGTATCGCGGTCGATGACGCCGCCGCCCTGGTCACAGTCCTCGCCACCGAGGGCTCGGCCCCGCGTGAAGCCGGGACCAAGATGGTGGTCTGGGCGGGCGGGCAGTCGGGCACCATCGGCGGCGGCAATCTGGAGCATCAGGCGACCAGTCAGGCACGCAAAATGCTGACCGGATCCCAGGCCAGCTTCGCCATCCAGGACTATCCGCTGGGCCCGCTGCTGGCCCAGTGCTGCGGCGGCCGGGTCAGGTTGCTGATCGAGCGGGTCGAGGCCGCCAGCCGCGACTGGCTGACCGACGCCGCCCGCCGGATGGACGCGGCCCAGCCGTTCGAGGTCCGCACGCGCTTCAACCCCGGCCTGCTGACCAAGACCGTTGCCCCGATCGCCGCCAGTTCGGAGGCCCCGCCGGTGACCCTGGCGGGAGCCCAGGCCACGGCGCGCGGCGCCCGCCCCACGCTGGGCGACGAGCTGGTCGAACGCAACGACGCCCCGCGTCCGCCGCTGCTGGTCTTCGGCGCGGGCCATGTCGGACAGGCCGTCGCCCGCGCCTTCGCGCCGCTGCCGTTCAAGCTGTCCTGGTTCGATAGCCGGCCCGAGACCGCCGACATTCCCGGCGTCACCGTGGCCGGACCAGCCGAGATGGCCGCCGCCGCCATGGGGGCGGGCGGCGACGCCTATGGCCTGATCTTCACCCATGACCATGGCCTGGACTACGCCCTGGCCTCGGCCGGGCTGGCCGGCGGCGGCTTTGCCTATCTGGGCCTGATCGGTTCGAAGACCAAGCGCGCCCGGTTCATGAGCCGGCTGCGCGAGGACGGTTTCTCCGAGGCGGCGCTGACCCGCCTGACCTGTCCGATCGGTCTGCCGCATCTCAGGAGCAAGGCCCCCGAGGTGATCGCCGTCTCGGTGGCCGCCGACCTGCTGATGCGGCTGGAAGCGGCCCGAATTTCCAACAACGAGGATCTGGCCGTTGCAAGCCTATAGGGCGTCGATCCTCCACCTGCTGGACGATCCGACCAAGACCGACGAGGCTGTCGCCTTCCACGACGACGGCCTGCTGCTGGTCGAGGACGGCCATGTCGTGGCCTGCGGCGACTATGCGGCTCTGCGCGAACTGCTGGGTGCCACGCCGGTCGAGGACCTGACCGGCAAGCTGATCACCTCCGGCTTCATCGACACCCATATCCACTTCCCTCAGGTCGACATCATCGCCGCCCATGGCGCGCAGCTGCTCGACTGGCTGGAGCAGCACACTTTTCCGGCCGAGGCGGCTTTCGCCGATCCGGGCCATGCGGCCGAGGCGGCCGAGTTCTTTGTGAAGGAACTGCTGCGCAACGGCACCACCACGGCCCTGGTGTTCGGCTCGGTGCACAGGGGCTCGGTCGAGGCGCTGTTCCGGGTGGCGCTGGCCCGCGACATGCGGCTGATCGCCGGCAAGTCGCTGATGGATCGCAACGCGCCGGAGGGTCTGACCGACACCGTCGAGTCCAGTCGCGCCGACATGGAAGGCCTGATCGCCGACTGGCACGGCAAGGGCCGGCTGGGCTACGCCGTCACCCCGCGCTTCGCCATCAGCTGTAGCGATGCGCAACTGGCCATGGCCGGCGAGGTGCTGGCGGCCAACCCCGGCGTCTGGATGCAGACCCACCTGTCGGAAAACCAGCGCGAGATCGACGAGACGGCGGCGCTGTTTCCGCAGGCGACGGACTATCTGGATGTCTATGACCGCTTTGGCCTGCTGGGCCGGCGCTCGGTCTTCGCCCACTGCGTCCACCTGCAGGGCGAGGCGTTCGCGCGGCTGGCGGCCAAGGGCGGGGCGGTGGCGTTCTGCCCGACCTCGAACCTGTTCCTGGGCTCGGGCCTGTTCCCGCTGGAGACCGCCTGCGCCCATGGCGTCAAGGTCGGTATCGGCACCGATGTCGGGGCAGGGACGACCTTCTCGATCCTTCACACCCTGGGCGAGGCCTACAAGGTGGGCCAGCTGCGAGGGACGGCGCTGGATCCGTTCCACGCTCTGTACTTGGCCACCCTGGGCGGCGCGCGGGCCCTGGATCTGGGCGACCGGATCGGCAATCTGGCGCCCGGCAAGGAAGCCGATTTCCTGGTTCTGGACCTGGCCGCCACACCGATGCTGGCGCGGCGCCTGGGCGGTGACCGCAGCCTGGAGAACCGGCTGTTCGCCCTGACCGTGCTGGGCGATGACCGGGTTGTGGAGCGGACCTATCTGGCCGGTGCCGAACAGCATCGGCGTTAGAGGGACAGGGCAGCGGACACGGCTTGTCAGCCTCACGCGATCACTCGCTGAAGGGACGGAAAGGGTCGCGGAGCGTCCGGACGACGTCCGGAATTGAATAGAAG